>CBDCXP010000003.1:0-11096 GCA_965223865.1 Nitrosarchaeum sp. | reverse complement strand
CTTCTTTATAAACACTCAAGCTGACACCTGATGGTTTGCATAGCTCATGAAGGAAAGTTTTAAGGCCTCTGGTGATGACCTTGACCTTGATCATACAGTGCCTATTGTCACTGGCTAATAAAAAAATAATAAGCAACATAAAAATAAATACTTGAAGCATCATTTGAATTCTAAAGCTGTAATTAATGTAGAAAATCTTATTTGACAAAAAATATAAAAACATCCGTTTTTTCTCTGGCCAGGCTTCATCAGCAGGTGAATATTACAACCCAATTTGAGAACACTAGCAGGGGAGGAAACATGCGGATCCCGGGCCATAATGCATGAAACCATGTGTAACCAAATCAGTCTGCAACATCCAAGAGCTGGTGAAACATACAAGTACAAATATGAATGAAATTTTGGTCTATATAAACCAAGGAAATTTGTCCCAGAGTGAACTGTGGTGTTGCCGGTATTTAAGTGGAGCTTCTTTTTCAATTTTTGTCTTCATGATCAGTTTTAATCTTTTTATAACTTGACTAAATGAGAGTTCTCCATTAACTACTTATTACTGGCATGAATTTAGGCACATTGTCTGATGCATTTAGTTCAAATATGGCAAAATATGTTGCAAAGAGGGTGACTGTTCAAAGTCTTGTTTCATACCACCAGATGGCCCTCAATTACAAGATAATTGAGCAGGACAGGCTTCTCTTTATGACATTATGTTACAAGATTTCAACTGGGTATTTAGCTCAATTGGTAGCATGCTTGCCTCATAGTCTAAGGGTTGTGAGTTCAAGGCCTGCTTCAGGTAAAAATTATCTTTTATATAAATTTTGTTTCTAGAAACAGTAGGCCATTTTATTTCGTTTTCCATCTTCTTTTTGTCAATTTTTACTGGTGCAAAAAACCTTTTGATAGTGCATGAATTCCACATGCAATTTAAAATAATAGTCTACAATGCCTGTGTTTTAGCACAGTTCATAGCATGCTCGGCTGTCAATGTAAGGGACATGAGTTCGATTCCTGCCACATACAGAGTAAGACACCATGTTTGGGTACTGATACACACATTATAGAGTGTTCCACCAAAGTGTCACATTCAAGATTACTAAGATATAGAGAGTTTCAGACTAAGATCATAATACATGGTTTGTGAAATATGGTTTGTGCATACCCTTCATTCTACAGTCATTCTCACTATTACCTAGACCTCTCTATAAGAAGGTTAAGGTCACATTTTGTTTCCCATGCTTGATGCTGTGGGTATACATATCAAAATTAGTTCTTTATGACCAATATTTGGCATCATTTGACCATGAACTTGAAAACCAAGGTTGCATTTTATTCTGTATTGATGCTTATGCAGCAAACCATGAGGCAGCATGATTTAAGTGTATTTGCATTATGACCTTGAATATCAAGGTTACAAACTGTTTCCCGTGGTTGAATAAGTGGGTGCACATGTTAAGATTTACCACCCACAGTAGTGTACAAGATATGGTGAAATAATTACAGTCATACTATGATCTTACGTGTACCTTTGACCTTGAAAATCAAGTTGAAATTTTGTTTCCCATGGTTGATTATGTGGATGTACATATCAAAATCAACTTCTAGGGACCAATATTTTGCAAGAGTTGCTGATTTAAGCACTTTGACCTTGAAGGTCAAGATCATGTTTGTTCCGCATAGTTGCTTATGTTGCTGTACATGTCAAAATAATTCCATGAGACCGATAGTTTATGAAATATCATGATTTAGGTGTGTTTGCACTATGACCTTGACCCTTAACTTTGAGGGTCAAGGTCACTTTTGCTAACGTGGTTGATTGTTTAGATTTACATATCATACTTAACCCCTTGAGAGAATAATTGTGAGATAAAAGTTGATTTAAGTGGCCCCATATACCTGCAAGGCAAAATTTACATTTTGCTCCCCATTTTTGATTTTCTTGGTGTACATGTAAAACCTAACAATAGCAAGGTTCTAATGTTGAGAGATAGAAACTGAAATTCTGAAAATACAATTTCAACTAAACTTTTCAAACGTATTCAAGCGTGGCACTAATTATTATATCTTAGTAATTTATAGTACCTGATAGTTTGTACTGTGCTAAATTGGAAAAATCCAAAGCCATGCATTGATCTTGGCCTTGGTCAGATATTTTGAGATATACTAAGTCATATTCGAAAGATCCTGTTTTAAAGCATTCTCGAATTATCATGTTCACAGACACACAGACAGAAACATACACACACAGACAGGCAAGAGTACTCTGTCCCTGAGATGATGACAACACAACTGTAATAAATGCTTTATATTAGAATCCTAGGGTGTTCCAAAGTTAAGTTATGGATCCCAAACTCGAAAATGTGAACCTCTCCACAGAATCACTAAAGCATGATGACACTAATTATAGATCAGTTTTGTTTGTAGATGTCACATGAAAAATCAGTGTTGAGTTTTAACTCCCTAGCTATGTTATAGATCCATGATATCAACATTAGTACCTCTCAATCTGTGTGGTCACTCAAGCATGATAGTATTTATTATTTGTGTATATTATTATCATATGGCCATGTCTACTTGATAACAACTTCTTTATAAACACTCAAGCTGACACCTGATGGTTTGCATAGCTCATGAAGGAAAGTTTTAAGGCCTCTGGTGATGACCTTGACCTTGATCATACAGTGCCTATTGTCACTGGCTAATAAAAAAATAATAAGCAACATAAAAATAAATACTTGAAGCATCATTTGAATTCTAAAGCTGTAATTAATGTAGAAAATCTTATTTGACAAAAAATATAAAAACATCCGTTTTTTCTCTGGCCAGGCTTCATCAGCAGGTGAATATTACAACCCAATTTGAGAACACTAGCAGGGGAGGAAACATGCGGATCCCGGGCCATAATGCATGAAACCATGTGTAACCAAATCAGTCTGCAACATCCAAGAGCTGGTGAAACATACAAGTACAAATATGAATGAAATTTTGGTCTATATAAACCAAGGAAATTTGTCCCAGAGTGAACTGTGGTGTTGCCGGTATTTAAGTGGAGCTTCTTTTTCAATTTTTGTCTTCATGATCAGTTTTAATCTTTTTATAACTTGACTAAATGAGAGTTCTCCATTAACTACTTATTACTGGCATGAATTTAGGCACATTGTCTGATGCATTTAGTTCAAATATGGCAAAATATGTTGCAAAGAGGGTGACTGTTCAAAGTCTTGTTTCATACCACCAGATGGCCCTCAATTACAAGATAATTGAGCAGGACAGGCTTCTCTTTATGACATTATGTTACAAGATTTCAACTGGGTATTTAGCTCAATTGGTAGCATGCTTGCCTCATAGTCTAAGGGTTGTGAGTTCAAGGCCTGCTTCAGGTAAAAATTATCTTTTATATAAATTTTGTTTCTAGAAACAGTAGGCCATTTTATTTCGTTTTCCATCTTCTTTTTGTCAATTTTTACTGGTGCAAAAAACCTTTTGATAGTGCATGAATTCCACATGCAATTTAAAATAATAGTCTACAATGCCTGTGTTTTAGCACAGTTCATAGCATGCTCGGCTGTCAATGTAAGGGACATGAGTTCGATTCCTGCCACATACAGAGTAAGACACCATGTTTGGGTACTGATACACACATTATAGAGTGTTCCACCAAAGTGTCACATTCAAGATTACTAAGATATAGAGAGTTTCAGACTAAGATCATAATACATGGTTTGTGAAATATGGTTTGTGCATACCCTTCATTCTACAGTCATTCTCACTATTACCTAGACCTCTCTATAAGAAGGTTAAGGTCACATTTTGTTTCCCATGCTTGATGCTGTGGGTATACATATCAAAATTAGTTCTTTATGACCAATATTTGGCATCATTTGACCATGAACTTGAAAACCAAGGTTGCATTTTATTCTGTATTGATGCTTATGCAGCAAACCATGAGGCAGCATGATTTAAGTGTATTTGCATTATGACCTTGAATATCAAGGTTACAAACTGTTTCCCGTGGTTGAATAAGTGGGTGCACATGTTAAGATTTACCACCCACAGTAGTGTACAAGATATGGTGAAATAATTACAGTCATACTATGATCTTACGTGTACCTTTGACCTTGAAAATCAAGTTGAAATTTTGTTTCCCATGGTTGATTATGTGGATGTACATATCAAAATCAACTTCTAGGGACCAATATTTTGCAAGAGTTGCTGATTTAAGCACTTTGACCTTGAAGGTCAAGATCATGTTTGTTCCGCATAGTTGCTTATGTTGCTGTACATGTCAAAATAATTCCATGAGACCGATAGTTTATGAAATATCATGATTTAGGTGTGTTTGCACTATGACCTTGACCCTTAACTTTGAGGGTCAAGGTCACTTTTGCTAACGTGGTTGATTGTTTAGATTTACATATCATACTTAACCCCTTGAGAGAATAATTGTGAGATAAAAGTTGATTTAAGTGGCCCCATATACCTGCAAGGCAAAATTTACATTTTGCTCCCCATTTTTGATTTTCTTGGTGTACATGTAAAACCTAACAATAGCAAGGTTCTAATGTTGAGAGATAGAAACTGAAATTCTGAAAATACAATTTCAACTAAACTTTTCAAACGTATTCAAGCGTGGCACTAATTATTATATCTTAGTAATTTATAGTACCTGATAGTTTGTACTGTGCTAAATTGGAAAAATCCAAAGCCATGCATTGATCTTGGCCTTGGTCAGATATTTTGAGATATACTAAGTCATATTCGAAAGATCCTGTTTTAAAGCATTCTCGAATTATCATGTTCACAGACACACAGACAGAAACATACACACACAGACAGGCAAGAGTACTCTGTCCCTGAGATGATGACAACACAACTGTAATAAATGCTTTATATTAGAATCCTAGGGTGTTCCAAAGTTAAGTTATGGATCCCAAACTCGAAAATGTGAACCTCTCCACAGAATCACTAAAGCATGATGACACTAATTATAGATCAGTTTTGTTTGTAGATGTCACATGAAAAATCAGTGTTGAGTTTTAACTCCCTAGCTATGTTATAGATCCATGATATCAACATTAGTACCTCTCAATCTGTGTGGTCACTCAAGCATGATAGTATTTATTATTTGTGTATATTATTATCATATGGCCATGTCTACTTGATAACAACTTCTTTATAAACACTCAAGCTGACACCTGATGGTTTGCATAGCTCATGAAGGAAAGTTTTAAGGCCTCTGGTGATGACCTTGACCTTGATCATACAGTGCCTATTGTCACTGGCTAATAAAAAAATAATAAGCAACATAAAAATAAATACTTGAAGCATCATTTGAATTCTAAAGCTGTAATTAATGTAGAAAATCTTATTTGACAAAAAATATAAAAACATCCGTTTTTTCTCTGGCCAGGCTTCATCAGCAGGTGAATATTACAACCCAATTTGAGAACACTAGCAGGGGAGGAAACATGCGGATCCCGGGCCATAATGCATGAAACCATGTGTAACCAAATCAGTCTGCAACATCCAAGAGCTGGTGAAACATACAAGTACAAATATGAATGAAATTTTGGTCTATATAAACCAAGGAAATTTGTCCCAGAGTGAACTGTGGTGTTGCCGGTATTTAAGTGGAGCTTCTTTTTCAATTTTTGTCTTCATGATCAGTTTTAATCTTTTTATAACTTGACTAAATGAGAGTTCTCCATTAACTACTTATTACTGGCATGAATTTAGGCACATTGTCTGATGCATTTAGTTCAAATATGGCAAAATATGTTGCAAAGAGGGTGACTGTTCAAAGTCTTGTTTCATACCACCAGATGGCCCTCAATTACAAGATAATTGAGCAGGACAGGCTTCTCTTTATGACATTATGTTACAAGATTTCAACTGGGTATTTAGCTCAATTGGTAGCATGCTTGCCTCATAGTCTAAGGGTTGTGAGTTCAAGGCCTGCTTCAGGTAAAAATTATCTTTTATATAAATTTTGTTTCTAGAAACAGTAGGCCATTTTATTTCGTTTTCCATCTTCTTTTTGTCAATTTTTACTGGTGCAAAAAACCTTTTGATAGTGCATGAATTCCACATGCAATTTAAAATAATAGTCTACAATGCCTGTGTTTTAGCACAGTTCATAGCATGCTCGGCTGTCAATGTAAGGGACATGAGTTCGATTCCTGCCACATACAGAGTAAGACACCATGTTTGGGTACTGATACACACATTATAGAGTGTTCCACCAAAGTGTCACATTCAAGATTACTAAGATATAGAGAGTTTCAGACTAAGATCATAATACATGGTTTGTGAAATATGGTTTGTGCATACCCTTCATTCTACAGTCATTCTCACTATTACCTAGACCTCTCTATAAGAAGGTTAAGGTCACATTTTGTTTCCCATGCTTGATGCTGTGGGTATACATATCAAAATTAGTTCTTTATGACCAATATTTGGCATCATTTGACCATGAACTTGAAAACCAAGGTTGCATTTTATTCTGTATTGATGCTTATGCAGCAAACCATGAGGCAGCATGATTTAAGTGTATTTGCATTATGACCTTGAATATCAAGGTTACAAACTGTTTCCCGTGGTTGAATAAGTGGGTGCACATGTTAAGATTTACCACCCACAGTAGTGTACAAGATATGGTGAAATAATTACAGTCATACTATGATCTTACGTGTACCTTTGACCTTGAAAATCAAGTTGAAATTTTGTTTCCCATGGTTGATTATGTGGATGTACATATCAAAATCAACTTCTAGGGACCAATATTTTGCAAGAGTTGCTGATTTAAGCACTTTGACCTTGAAGGTCAAGATCATGTTTGTTCCGCATAGTTGCTTATGTTGCTGTACATGTCAAAATAATTCCATGAGACCGATAGTTTATGAAATATCATGATTTAGGTGTGTTTGCACTATGACCTTGACCCTTAACTTTGAGGGTCAAGGTCACTTTTGCTAACGTGGTTGATTGTTTAGATTTACATATCATACTTAACCCCTTGAGAGAATAATTGTGAGATAAAAGTTGATTTAAGTGGCCCCATATACCTGCAAGGCAAAATTTACATTTTGCTCCCCATTTTTGATTTTCTTGGTGTACATGTAAAACCTAACAATAGCAAGGTTCTAATGTTGAGAGATAGAAACTGAAATTCTGAAAATACAATTTCAACTAAACTTTTCAAACGTATTCAAGCGTGGCACTAATTATTATATCTTAGTAATTTATAGTACCTGATAGTTTGTACTGTGCTAAATTGGAAAAATCCAAAGCCATGCATTGATCTTGGCCTTGGTCAGATATTTTGAGATATACTAAGTCATATTCGAAAGATCCTGTTTTAAAGCATTCTCGAATTATCATGTTCACAGACACACAGACAGAAACATACACACACAGACAGGCAAGAGTACTCTGTCCCTGAGATGATGACAACACAACTGTAATAAATGCTTTATATTAGAATCCTAGGGTGTTCCAAAGTTAAGTTATGGATCCCAAACTCGAAAATGTGAACCTCTCCACAGAATCACTAAAGCATGATGACACTAATTATAGATCAGTTTTGTTTGTAGATGTCACATGAAAAATCAGTGTTGAGTTTTAACTCCCTAGCTATGTTATAGATCCATGATATCAACATTAGTACCTCTCAATCTGTGTGGTCACTCAAGCATGATAGTATTTATTATTTGTGTATATTATTATCATATGGCCATGTCTACTTGATAACAACTTCTTTATAAACACTCAAGCTGACACCTGATGGTTTGCATAGCTCATGAAGGAAAGTTTTAAGGCCTCTGGTGATGACCTTGACCTTGATCATACAGTGCCTATTGTCACTGGCTAATAAAAAAATAATAAGCAACATAAAAATAAATACTTGAAGCATCATTTGAATTCTAAAGCTGTAATTAATGTAGAAAATCTTATTTGACAAAAAATATAAAAACATCCGTTTTTTCTCTGGCCAGGCTTCATCAGCAGGTGAATATTACAACCCAATTTGAGAACACTAGCAGGGGAGGAAACATGCGGATCCCGGGCCATAATGCATGAAACCATGTGTAACCAAATCAGTCTGCAACATCCAAGAGCTGGTGAAACATACAAGTACAAATATGAATGAAATTTTGGTCTATATAAACCAAGGAAATTTGTCCCAGAGTGAACTGTGGTGTTGCCGGTATTTAAGTGGAGCTTCTTTTTCAATTTTTGTCTTCATGATCAGTTTTAATCTTTTTATAACTTGACTAAATGAGAGTTCTCCATTAACTACTTATTACTGGCATGAATTTAGGCACATTGTCTGATGCATTTAGTTCAAATATGGCAAAATATGTTGCAAAGAGGGTGACTGTTCAAAGTCTTGTTTCATACCACCAGATGGCCCTCAATTACAAGATAATTGAGCAGGACAGGCTTCTCTTTATGACATTATGTTACAAGATTTCAACTGGGTATTTAGCTCAATTGGTAGCATGCTTGCCTCATAGTCTAAGGGTTGTGAGTTCAAGGCCTGCTTCAGGTAAAAATTATCTTTTATATAAATTTTGTTTCTAGAAACAGTAGGCCATTTTATTTCGTTTTCCATCTTCTTTTTGTCAATTTTTACTGGTGCAAAAAACCTTTTGATAGTGCATGAATTCCACATGCAATTTAAAATAATAGTCTACAATGCCTGTGTTTTAGCACAGTTCATAGCATGCTCGGCTGTCAATGTAAGGGACATGAGTTCGATTCCTGCCACATACAGAGTAAGACACCATGTTTGGGTACTGATACACACATTATAGAGTGTTCCACCAAAGTGTCACATTCAAGATTACTAAGATATAGAGAGTTTCAGACTAAGATCATAATACATGGTTTGTGAAATATGGTTTGTGCATACCCTTCATTCTACAGTCATTCTCACTATTACCTAGACCTCTCTATAAGAAGGTTAAGGTCACATTTTGTTTCCCATGCTTGATGCTGTGGGTATACATATCAAAATTAGTTCTTTATGACCAATATTTGGCATCATTTGACCATGAACTTGAAAACCAAGGTTGCATTTTATTCTGTATTGATGCTTATGCAGCAAACCATGAGGCAGCATGATTTAAGTGTATTTGCATTATGACCTTGAATATCAAGGTTACAAACTGTTTCCCGTGGTTGAATAAGTGGGTGCACATGTTAAGATTTACCACCCACAGTAGTGTACAAGATATGGTGAAATAATTACAGTCATACTATGATCTTACGTGTACCTTTGACCTTGAAAATCAAGTTGAAATTTTGTTTCCCATGGTTGATTATGTGGATGTACATATCAAAATCAACTTCTAGGGACCAATATTTTGCAAGAGTTGCTGATTTAAGCACTTTGACCTTGAAGGTCAAGATCATGTTTGTTCCGCATAGTTGCTTATGTTGCTGTACATGTCAAAATAATTCCATGAGACCGATAGTTTATGAAATATCATGATTTAGGTGTGTTTGCACTATGACCTTGACCCTTAACTTTGAGGGTCAAGGTCACTTTTGCTAACGTGGTTGATTGTTTAGATTTACATATCATACTTAACCCCTTGAGAGAATAATTGTGAGATAAAAGTTGATTTAAGTGGCCCCATATACCTGCAAGGCAAAATTTACATTTTGCTCCCCATTTTTGATTTTCTTGGTGTACATGTAAAACCTAACAATAGCAAGGTTCTAATGTTGAGAGATAGAAACTGAAATTCTGAAAATACAATTTCAACTAAACTTTTCAAACGTATTCAAGCGTGGCACTAATTATTATATCTTAGTAATTTATAGTACCTGATAGTTTGTACTGTGCTAAATTGGAAAAATCCAAAGCCATGCATTGATCTTGGCCTTGGTCAGATATTTTGAGATATACTAAGTCATATTCGAAAGATCCTGTTTTAAAGCATTCTCGAATTATCATGTTCACAGACACACAGACAGAAACATACACACACAGACAGGCAAGAGTACTCTGTCCCTGAGATGATGACAACACAACTGTAATAAATGCTTTATATTAGAATCCTAGGGTGTTCCAAAGTTAAGTTATGGATCCCAAACTCGAAAATGTGAACCTCTCCACAGAATCACTAAAGCATGATGACACTAATTATAGATCAGTTTTGTTTGTAGATGTCACATGAAAAATCAGTGTTGAGTTTTAACTCCCTAGCTATGTTATAGATCCATGATATCAACATTAGTACCTCTCAATCTGTGTGGTCACTCAAGCATGATAGTATTTATTATTTGTGTATATTATTATCATATGGCCATGTCTACTTGATAACAACTTCTTTATAAACACTCAAGCTGACACCTGATGGTTTGCATAGCTCATGAAGGAAAGTTTTAAGGCCTCTGGTGATGACCTTGACCTTGATCATACAGTGCCTATTGTCACTGGCTAATAAAAAAATAATAAGCAACATAAAAATAAATACTTGAAGCATCATTTGAATTCTAAAGCTGTAATTAATGTAGAAAATCTTATTTGACAAAAAATATAAAAACATCCGTTTTTTCTCTGGCCAGGCTTCATCAGCAGGTGAATATTACAACCCAATTTGAGAACACTAGCAGGGGAGGAAACATGCGGATCCCGGGCCATAATGCATGAAACCATGTGTAACCAAATCAGTCTGCAACATCCAAGAGCTGGTGAAACATACAAGTACAAATATGAATGAAATTTTGGTCTATATAAACCAAGGAAATTTGTCCCAGAGTGAACTGTGGTGTTGCCGGTATTTAAGTGGAGCTTCTTTTTCAATTTTTGTCTTCATGATCAGTTTTAATCTTTTTATAACTTGACTAAATGAGAGTTCTCCATTAACTACTTATTACTGGCATGAATTTAGGCACATTGTCTGATGCATTTAGTTCAAATATGGCAAAATATGTTGCAAAGAGGGTGACTGTTCAAAGTCTTGTTTCATACCACCAGATGGCCCTCAATTACAAGATAATTGAGCAGGACAGGCTTCTCTTTATGACATTATGTTACAAGATTTCAACTGGGTATTTAGCTCAATTGGTAGCATGCTTGCCTC
>CBDCXP010000002.1:0-12359 GCA_965223865.1 Nitrosarchaeum sp. | reverse complement strand
CTATGTCTTAATTTCAGGATTAATCGTGTCTTTGTATAATATAATAGATGTAAAAAAACTATATGAAAATCTGAAAATACCAATCATCGGAGTTACATATCATGATTCATCTGGAATAGAATCTGCACTAAAACATCATTTTCCCTCATCCTTTGAATCAAAATTATCTGAATACAAAAAACTAGATAGTAGGGAAAAGATTACATTAAAAACAAAACATGATGTTTTTGTTAGAAAAGAAGGATGTACAACCAATGATGTGCAAAAGATACTAAATGATTTGACATTACAAGGTTCCTATCCTGAACCCTTGAGAGTTTCTCAATTGCTTGCAAAAACTTTACTTCAAAAGGGTTTAGGCTTCTGAAGCTGTCTTTCCACCATCTACGTTTAGAATGGCACCTGTAATCCAGTTTGCTTCATCTGAAGCTAAGAATAATACAGAGTTTGCAACATCTTCTGGCTCTCCTATTCTTGCTAATGGCAACCTGTCTTCTAACACCTTTCTTGCCTCCGGGTCGTCCAAAAATACCTTTATCATTCCTGACTTTATTATTCCAGGACTTATACAGTTGCATCTTATGTTGCTTCGTGCATATTCTACTGCTATTGCCTTTGTGAACATTGAGATTGCAGCTTTGGTTGCTGAATATGCAGCCAAATGCACTCTTGGAACTGCTCTGTCGCCTGAAATGGAACCAATATTTATGATCACTCCGTTTTTGACATCATACATTTTTCCTAAGACTGCTTTTGTCATGTGAAAAACTCCAAAGAGATTCACATCAATTAATTTTTTTATCTCTGAATCTGCCATATCGTGAAAATGGACAGGATTATTAATTGCTCCGGCATTATTAACTAGAATGTCTATTTTTCCATAATTGTCAATAATTTGATTAATTGCTTGTATGACCTGTGATTCGTCTGTTAAATCACATGGAACTGACGCAGTGGCTTCTTCGTTTCCTATCTCTTTTCTGACTACTTCTAATTTTTCTAGACTTCTTGCAACAAGAATGACTTTGGCACCTTCTTCAACAAATTTCTTTGCTATTCCTTTTCCAATATCGCTGGAAGCTCCAGTTACAATTGCGACTTTGTCTTTCATTAGCATAATACCCGTTTACAGGAGTAACTTATAGAATTTTTGGTAGCTATCAGTCTTAATTTCGATCAAAAATTATTGTTCATTTATTTTTTTGAGGTATGCTAAAATTCCTGTGTAATCTATTTTTCCAAAACCCTGTTTTGTTGCATTTTGGTAAATCTCTTCGGCTTTTTTGATCATTGGAAGATCGAGTCCATAAGAATCTGAAGTTTTAACAATAGTTTTGATGTCTTTATTCAAATTTTCTAATGTGAATGTGGCCTGGAATTCATCTTTGATCATCTTGTATGCTTTATTTTCGCTCATGCCAGTTTTAAAATAGGTTGAATTGAGAATTTCAAGAAATACTTTGGGGTCTACCTTAGCTCCTCTTACTAGGGTTATTCCTTCAGATAGCGAAAGTGCAAGCATTGCTATTTGAAGATTCATAGCCAGTTTTACTGAATGTGCAACCCCACTATCACCCAAAAAGAAAACCTTGTTTCCAATTTTTTCAAACACTTTTTTGAATTTCTCAAATGTTACTTTATCTCCAGAGGCCATTATTACCAATTCTCCAGAAATTGCTACATTTGGTCCTCCCATGACTGGGATGTCTAATTTCTTAATTCTGTTTTTTTCATATTGTTCTGAAATATTTTTTGATTCTGAGGGATTGATGGTACTCATATCTGCAACTGTTAAACCCTCATGTTTTCCCTCAATGATTCCATTTTCCTCAAAAGACACCTGCCTAACTGCGTCTGCGTCTTTTACAATAGTTATTACAAGTTCTGAGCTCCTCAGCTACTTTTTTTGGTGAATCAACCACTATGGCACCTTTGCTTTCTAATTGTTTTGTCTTTTCAGTTGTTCTGTTGTATACTGTTAATTCAAACCCTGAATCTAACAAATGCAGACCTACTGCATTTCCCAACATCCCAGTTCCAATAATTCCTATTCTCATTTTATTTCCTCATGTTGTTTTGGTTTATCTTCTTTCTTCATCTTTTACTTCCCAGTGGTTACTTCCAAATCTTGATGCTTCTAATTCTAAATGACCTAAGGTCTTGTCTCCTTTTCTAATTTTGGCATAATCAAATTTCTTCATTCTGAAAACTCTTTCTTTAGGTTTGTATCCTCCCTCGATTACTTTGATCTTGAATCTTTTGCTAGCTTTGATTATCATCTTTCTTGCTGTTTGCACATCTCCAATCCAAGAAAACATTTCAAAATCTCCAAAATTTTTTGTAGTAAGTATATGATTGTATAATCTTGCTTCTAATTTTGTTTTTTGAGTCTTTGATTGCTCATTGAGCCAGGTCACTACTTCTTCTCCATGTCCTTTTTCTATTCCAAATGTCTCAGAGTCCTTCATCTATTTTGAATAATTTCAAACCATAATAATTATTTTCAAAATATGTGTTAAACTAAAATATTGATTCTGCAAAAGGTGGCTATGTTAACAGTAGATTGTAAGGATGTCTCGTCAATCAAAAATGAATTACTTGTATATGTATCTGATCAGGTTGCAGCAATTCCTACCATAAAACATCACCAGTTTACATTATCCATGTTTGATGACGGACCTGTGGACACAAATGTAGTCATTTCATCAATTAAGGAATTTTTAGATTCAATAGGGGAGGGACATAATTTTGCAGTAATATCAAGTAATGATATAATTACAATCAAATCCATTTCTGGCAAGTCTATTGAACGAGAGCCATCTCCGCCCCCACCTGAAATGTTCTCATGCTCTCATTGTGGGTTTGTTACACAATATGAGGTGGAATACCAAAACCACATGAAAATACACTATCTTTGATCTCTTAAAATCGAGAATATTGTCCTTCTCTTAAATTCAGGAATAGTCTCTGCTATTGAAAACTCATAATGTGTAAAACGATTCTTGTATTCTTTTAGAAAACTTGTAGCAACTTCCTTTGTTTTGAAACTTGTTCTAACTCCATCAAGTTTTACTTGTTTTTCTAACAAATCATAAACAATAATGTTGTACTGATCTGACTTTATATGATATTTTTTGCTAAAAAACCATAAAACTCCAAAGACAAAAACAAAAAAACCTGTTACAATCCTGTCTACTATTTTCTTCATAAGATGGTTTTCAACAGGATCTTTATAAGGACTAGTTGCAAAAATTGTTTGTGGAAAAATTACCTAAAAACAACATCACCAAAGTCTACTGTTCTAGATGCGACTCTGTTTTTGAATCTAGGAAAAAATTTGAAAAACATCTTGATGAACACAATTCTGGTGTCTCATGTGAAGAATGTCCTATAGACACTGCAATTTCAAAAATAACTGGTTTATTCAAAAGAAAATCCTCACATAATTTGGAATAAGTTTTTTAACCGAATTTCAGTGTTTTTTGACATGAAAAAAGGACTTGTAATTGGTGCAGTGGTTGCTGCAGTAATCATTGGAATCGCCGCATCTTATTCTGCATCTCCCCAATCTGAAACTGTTAATCTAGATATGAGCCGAACACATGGTACCATTTCAACTGCAATGGGTTCTTCGATTCTAGGAGATCCTTCTGCACCAATTACTATTGTAGAATTTGGTGATTACCAATGTCATCAATGTTACAATTGGTTTCACAACACAAAACCTGCTATATTTGAGAATTATGTAGATACTGGTAAGGCAAACTTTGTTTTTGTTGATCTTGCTTTTCTTGGTAGGGATTCACCAAGAGCTGCTCAGGCATCATACTGCGCAGAAGACCAAGGAAAATACTGGGAGTATCATGATATACTGTATAATTCCCAAGAATCAAAAATTGATAATGGCTGGGCAAATTCTGAACGCCTAAAGGCATTTGCATTTAGTTTAGGACTTGATATGGAGTTGTTTGAAATCTGTCTTGATTCTGGAAAATATTCTAAAAGAGTTCAGCATAATATTGATGAGGCAAAAAAACATGGAGTACGAGGCACTCCTGGGTTCTTCATTGTAGGCCCTGATGATCAACAACAAATAGGAGGAGCTCAACCTTATTCGGTTTTTAAACAAGTACTGGATTCTATGATATAAAATGGCAAACACAATCAAACTCGTATTTTCCAATTATCGATACATTGCATTGGCAGCTGCAATTTTTTTACCCATGCTTATTGGGTTGCTGATAATCTCTGAGTATATTTTTCTTGAACCATATGTGGTTAGTCATATTCCAAAGGGAACAGAAATTGGATTTTCATTAATTGTTATTTTGTCTGGATTGTCTGGATTGGTAATTCCAATGAATGTTTATCGAATCAATATTCTAAAAAGCTCAAAAAAGAAAATGGGTGGAGGAGTATTTGGCTCAATAATTGGTGCTGCTGCAGGGGCATGTAGTTGTGGTCCTATTGGCTTTGCAGTAATCTCTACTTTTGGAACGGTAGGAGCTACGGCATCAGCGTTTTTGACAAATTTTGAGATTCCAATAAGAATAGCTGCAATTGGGGTGCTAGTACTTACATACTATACAACTGTCAAATCCCTAAAAGTAGAATGCAAGATAAACCCACAATCTTAAAACTATGAGCTGATGAATTTTTCCAATTATAACATCAATTCAAAAAAAAAAAAAAAAAAAAAACAATTGTTTCGCATAGTTAATAGGTATGAAATGCATATTGTAAGTCATGTCGGAACAGCGTAAAAGCGGTTCTATCGACTATCAAAAACAAGAGAGAAACGATGACCTCTCTAGACGTGATTTTTTGAAGCTGATTGGCGCAGCAGGAATAGGTCTAGCATTTGCTCCATTTATTCCATTTGGAAATTACATGCCAAATATCGCCAATGACATTTTAGAGAGAGCACGTGCGATTTTGCCAGATGGAACACAGGCAAACATTTCAACATTTCCAAAAAACCATGCTGAGGTAATCACATACCCTAGTACGGGTGATCTTGCACTTGATCAGGAAGCCTTTAGGAAATGGAATCTGATACGCCTTCCAGATGAACTTGGAGGAGATGCGACTGATGTATCTGCCTTTAGGGCATATAGTATGGTGTGTCTGCACTTGTGGTGCCTGTGGAAGTATTGGCCTGAACAAGGACGTCAAAGGGGGGAGTGTCCGTGTCATGCAAGCACTTACGACCCGCTAACAGGAGCAGCCACTGGAGGTCCTGCAGCAAACCAAGCATCTCCATCAAATATACTTCCCAAACTGGATTTGGAGTCTGATTCAGAGGGATTTTTGTGGATAGTTCCACCTACATGGGGAGTAAATGAGAACGGAGTCGTAGGCTATGGTAGATTTGTAAATAGATAGTCACAAAAGATTGGTTCTGAGGTAAGATTGACAGATTCTTCACTTTCCAACTTTTTTTAGCTCAAAGTTATCATTTGTTATCTATTTTGAAATTTACTATCTTATTTTTTGATATGGCAAGATTGGTAAATTCTGGATGTTTCTTGGAGTGTCTATAAGACATTACAAAAAACGGTAATGACATGACAACTCCAATTGCCCCAATAACTAACATTGTTATTACAAAGTCATTGACGGTGTACCCTAGAACATTTGTGTATGGATCAAAATATGGGGTTCCAGATCCTGCTCCTGGATTTGCCACTACAGAGTCAACTTTGGTCTTTGCTAAATAATATGTCTCATCAATTGTACTTGGAAGGCCAGTTCCGGGTATTGATATTGGAATTTCAAAGCCTGAATACCAATTTTTAATGGGAGTAAACAGGCTGCTCTCAGCTGTAACTGACATTACAGAAAGTATTGCCACTAGAGATGTTATCCCAATTCCAAAGAATCGGTAAATTGATCTAAAGGAACGTTTTAGTAATTTACTTTGTTTTGCTTTTTCAGTTATTTTTGATGGCGTTATCAGTATTGCAAGTTTTGATGTCTTGTAATAATTCATGTCTCGTGATTTGGAATTTTTTCCTACTCTGGAAACATGAACAAGATCAATTCTTTGCATCTTTTCTAAATGATACTTTACTAGCTGCAATGAGATGTTAATTTTTTGTGCTAATTCATTTGCAGTCATCTCATTGTTAAACAAAACATTTAGAATTTCTATACTTGGTTTGTTTGAAATTATCTCAGCTAATATCTTTAGCTTTTCATCATCTGTTGAAAAAATATCTATGCTATTAGCTATCTCTGAATTTTTGTCAATCATAACTGTAATAATATTACAGCAACAAACTATGTAAAGATTAGTAAAGTCATAATTTCATCAAAGCCTTTATGCAAAATTTACTTAACAATTTCAATGAGTACAAAAAAGACAATAATTGCAACGGGAGCAATTCTAAGCATTTTGATATTGCCTTCTGTTAGCAGCGCATTTGCACAATACGTTCCAATTGATGGTCAGACTGGACTTGATGCCTATTTGCAATTGGCAAAAAACAGAGTAGCAATTGCAAATGAACAACCTGGCGCAGGCTCTGGAACTCCATTGCTTGCAGCCGATGGAGTCATAGGTGCACTAGTACTATCCACAGGTGTCTTTGGCGGAATTGCTACAGCATTCTTTGTTAAAGGCAGACAAGGCAAATATGCTGAGATGGGCAGAGGATGACTGCCCCTTCTCTTTTTGTTTTTTATCTTTGACATACTAAATAAGCAAACCTTGCAAATCAGAACAACATTGAGAAGCGAGATACATGACATTAATCCAAAAAACTGGCTAAAATCATTCCAAAAG
This sequence comes from Nitrosarchaeum sp., assembly GCA_965223865.1. Classification (GTDB taxonomy): domain Archaea; phylum Thermoproteota; class Nitrososphaeria; order Nitrososphaerales; family Nitrosopumilaceae; genus HKST03. The sequence goes on along the minus strand of CBDCXP010000002.1, from coordinate 5,572 downwards.
ACAAACCTTGTCTATCTCTTCAAGATGGGCCTGTTTTACCATACTTTGGGGTTGGCATTGATGCAATTAGGCTCACAATTGGTCACAAATATGATACCTGACTATGAAACTCCCCAGATACCAGTATCAATTTCATTAGCACTAAGCTCTGGATTGCTAGAAGAGTCGGTGTTTTTTGGCATTCCGTTTTATCTCACGGGAAACTCTTTTGTTTTGCTTGGAACTGGAATAATTTGGTCTGTCTCTCATCTGTTTAATTCGGGAATTGTTTCACTTGAAAGTCTAGCATATGGAGGATTTTTGTTCTCTATTCCTCACATATTTTTTAGCCTGAGAACATGGAGTAGTGGCAAGGGATGGTTTGCAATTGCATTTCACTCTGTTTGGAATTTTTTAATCTTGATTTCTTTATGCAGTTTTGGATTAAGAGAATGCAGTATCATAAATGATGACCCATTTGATATCATGAATATCATAACTGCAATATCTGCCGGAACTATTGTCTACCTTGCATATCAAAATTATGCAAATAAAAAAAACATAAACCGATTTGTCTATTTGATTCCAGTAACTGTTACAATAATTATGTTCTTTGTTTTATTTTCAAATAAAATTATTATTTGGAATTAAGAGTTTTTAATTCCCTATGTGACTTGATCATGCTCTTCATATAATTATCCAGGCTTTCTCTCATACCTGGCAAGTTTTGATACAAATCCCTCCACATTTTCTGGTAGTGTGGATTTGTTGAGAGCAGACCAGAGCTAATCATAATTAAGATGTCTCGAGTTATGATGTCGTTGCCATTTTTTATTATGTCTATCTGATCCTCTATTGCACTAAAATAGTCCATGTATTTATGGAAAATTCTTTTTGCTTTTTGGCTCTTTTTAGCATCAAATCGTTCAAATCCTTCTTTGTGGAGCTCGTACTGGAATTCCCTGTTTTCTGCCCACAGCAGAAAATAATTTTCAATCTTTTCTGCAATCATTCTGTCTTGTCTATAGAAACTAAGAATTCCATAAATTGTGGGACCGTATTCTATTTTTTTCCGGCCTTTCTTATTTGACTTGTAAACACGAATCTTTCTTGCTTTTTCAAGCAGCTTAAAATGTCTGTGAATCGTGCCTATGGGAATTTTTGTTTTATTATTTGCAGCATAAAGGGTGAGCGGACCATAATCCATAATACTGCGGAATATATCCATCGATGTCTTTGATGCATTGGATATATCCGCCATAATTCTTGTATTTGATAATAATGGATATATCTATTTCTATGGATATATTAGCATGAATCTTCTAGTTTTGTTCCTAATTCTGGTAACGTTATTTCTTGTACCTTCATCTGCATATGCAGCACAGCTAGATGCAGCAATAATTCATGACGAAGACATTACAGAGCCTTCCTTTAAATTTCTGAGAGTAGTCTACATTGAATATCCTGAGGGTGGAGAGATTGCAGATCTTCTAAGAGGCAAATCTCAGTCAATCTCAATTACTGCAGACTCTCAAACGCCTGGCATGGATAGTCTGATAAGTCAACTTAATCAGAATCTTAGAGATTCATCTAGTAGTGCAATTGTTACTGATGCAAAGATCATCTACCGTGCTATGTTAAATGGAAATGAGGATTCTGCAGCAATAGAGTACAAAGTTGAGCTGATCCCTACAATCACTAATCATATTTTGCAAAGACATTCTGATAAGAGCATCATTGATGCAAACTGGAGAGGAATAACACTTGATCAACCCGTAAAGTTGGATACAGTGTATGGTCAGTTTGATATTAACAATCCAAAAGATGCACTGGATATTCTCATGCCACAAGTTATGACCAAACTTGAAGCAACAGATTATGAAATATTGGGGTTGCCCCTAATTGATGCAAGTAAGATTTCAGAACTTCCACTGCACAAGTGGCATTCTCTTTTTGACAATACTGCAATTATTGCTGGATCCAAGGAGTATAATTTTTCTGGCAAATACGTAGTTACACACTATTCAATGGGTGAATGCAACCTTGAGGTTGGTGATTTTTGTAAAGACCGTGAATGGTCACAAGACTTTGAGCTTGACAGAAAATATTCGATAACTGCAATAGAATCTCAAGACGATGCAACAATTGCAATAGAGGGTTATGTGGATTATTCCTCAATTGACGGTATTGATACCTTTGAAACGGACCTCCACTCTCCGGTATCTTACAGGCCTGACACTGACGAGTTTCCTGCAACTGTAATGTATGGGATGGCCGGAATCGCAGCAATTGGAGGAGTTGTAATGTTTGTAGTGAGTAACAGAAAGCTCAAACAGGACCAAAACCAGGGTCAGACAGGCATAGATCCTGTCCATCTTAGGGCCTACGAGACCAGTGATTCTGCTGGAGGTTACAAGACCAACAGAGGAGAAACTTACTTTGTACCATCAGAGTCAAAATCAAAGATGCCGTTATCCAAGTGATTTCAATTCTCAGAAAATACTGGTTTTTGTTTTTGCACCAATCGTTTTAACTCGGAATATTTTTTTTAAATTAAGTTAGGTAAAATCAAAATTTAATCAAACGTTATAACATAATCTGAAATCAAAATCATATGTTAATGTGTAACAATCAATGCATAAAAAAACAAAATGCTGCAAAAAGTCAGATTTATCAGACTGGTGGATGCTACTGTAAAATATGTGATTATTATTTCAAAGAAAAATATCCTCGTTGTCCTTGTTGCAACAATGCGACAAGACTAAAACCTAGAAGCAACAAAAGACTCTCAGTTGGTGTTTCAAGAATTAATTAGAACTCTATTTTAGTTCTAATGCAAATAATAAAATTGTAAAAATCATCTCGTAATTATTTTAGAAGAATTTATCAAAATTTGATACTGAGATTTTAAAATATAAAAATAATGAAAATAATAATTGGATAATCAGAAACAAATTATGGTGTTGCTAAATTAATCTGTACTAGAAATTTAATGACATGCCTTTATTGGAGGACCACCGTTCTTTTTAACTCTGAAAAAAATTATCTCTAAAATATAGACAATTAACTTCTTACATTAAAATAATTTAGGAGTTTACTGAATTTGTCATAATGTCAGTTGATCTGATTTTTGTATTTGAGAATTCTATTTGTACTAGTTTGAAGAAACTAAATTCTGTAAACATATATAATTTTAGAAAAGTTATTCTCTCATCTAGGATCTTTTTTGATAAAGCTGAAATTTTTCATTTTTCTCTTCCCGTGCCAATGGGTTAGTAGTCTTTCAATGATTATGCCTCCTGCAATGACTGCAATGGGAATGATAATGGAAAATATCATGGGATCTGCTGATTCTGCACCGGTGCTAGCAAATGGTTCAGGATAGACAGTCCTATCAAGGGATATTGTGCCTGTATCTAATCCATCTGAGTCAATTTTCAAGTCAAATCCCTCATCTGAGTGAGAAGGTTCAGACTCTTGCTCTAATTCTCTCTCCGGTTCAGGTTCAGGCTCCGGTTCAGGTGCTGGCTCTGGTACTGACTCTGGTGCAGGAGGTACAGCAGCAGTTGGTTCTACAACTTCAGATTCACTCTCATCTACTAGTTCAGAAGCTGATGACCACTTTTCTTCTGATTCATCAAGTTCTGAAAAATTTGTTTGTCTGGCATCTTCAATAGGTACTAATTGGTTTTTGGATTTTGGCTCTAGCATTGCCCATGAAACAAGACCTGCCATACCAATAGCTGCAAATTTTGCAAATTTTTCTCAATGAGTGAAAAAGAGAATGTGTTTGTTTTTCTGGGGGAGTAATAAGAAAGGATTGATTGGTTATGGAATAGTAATTCATTTTTTGTCCCTTTACAGACTTGCCAACTCTGCTTACTTTTACAACTCCTGTCTCTTGCATCTTTTTTAGATGATGGGATACCAACGGAATTGACAAATCCATCTCTTGAGCTATTTGGTTAATTGTCATCTCATCAATGTTTGATAACAGTCTTAGTATGGCTCTGCTTGATTCGTTGGCTAGTACTTCGCCAACAACTTTAATTTTTTCATCATCAGCTGATAAAACTCTAATTTCATTTTCTTGATTTTTTTCAGTTTCTACATTGTTTTTATCTTCTTGATTTCCGTTATTCTTTTTTTTCATAATGTGTTTTCTATTTGCAAATGTATTTTGAGGAAATAACCTTTGTGATCAATTTAGGTAAAATCCAAATTTAATCAAAAGTTTTATGCATTTTTTTGATAGTTTTGTTATTCAATGCCATTCGTGATTAAAATTCAGTCAATTCGGTTTCAGGAGAACTCTGGAGTGAAAAATTTGGATTATAAAATATTGATTTCAGTTATAGTTGCAGTTGTTATAGTTTCCTCTCTGTTTGTTTTTTATGTAGCAGACTTGGAACAGCAGATTCGCATCCAACAATCTCGTTACGCTCCAGAGAGACTGGTTTACGTTGATGGCAATCTCTCAGAATTTTTTGAAGGAACTCAGGAGCTTAAGAAATTCTCATCTCAAGAGGAAGTCCAGAGATTCATAGCTGCATTGGCCACAAGCAACATGAATGGACACTATGATGATAGATGGGTTTCAGGCCGATGGGGGATTTGTGTTAGAAGAAGATATGGAAATGCGTGCAAACTCTGGTTCTATGTCCCTTGATAGGACCGTATTTTCAGTTCCTATGGCTGAGCCAGAACCAGAGCCTGAACCATCTTTTTTTAGAGACCAAGATTCAGAATCAGTCATTTCAGATTCATCTGGTTCGGATTATTCTACAACCAATGTACAAATCAAAGGAGTAGATGAGTCTGATTTTCTAAAAACTGATGGAAAATACGTCTATATCGTCTCTGAGCAGAATCTCAAGATAATAGAGGCATATCCTGCAGAAAATGCCAAGATTATCTTCAAATCTGCCCTTGACATCGACCAGCAAAACCTGCAGAACATGTTTCTAAATGATGACAGGCTTGTGATATTTTATTACGGAACAAGCCAAGACCAAATAATTCCTGAATATGACTTTGCTCCAAGATCAATCCATAGACAAACGACACATGTTGCAATACTGGACATCTCTGACAAGGAGGCCCCAAAAATAATAAAGGATTACTCTATTGATGGCTCATTTCAAAATGCAAGAATGATTGGTAACCACGTTTATCTTGTTACCACATCTGGAATAGATTACAGACATCCAGTAATCCCATTAATCATGGAAGACTCTGAATTTGAATTGGCCCCTGACGTTTATTATTTTGATAACTTTGATAGACATTACAACTTTAACACTGTTACAGCAATTGATCTTTTTGGAGAAACAATAAACTCTGAAACATTTCTGATGGGAGGATCAGGAACAATCCATGTCTCAACTGATTCACTTTACATTACTTATCGTCAGGACTTTTCACATGGATATCTTGAATCTATGGAACGCCAAAGATTCTTTGATGTAATAGTTCCATTACTTCCAGAATCTGCACAAGAAAAAATCTCTGAAATCAAGAACTCATCATCGGACTGGCATGAAAAATGGATGATGATATCTGATATTTTACAGGACACATACAATCAGCTAGA
>CBDCXP010000001.1:0-3969 GCA_965223865.1 Nitrosarchaeum sp. | reverse complement strand
TCCGCTACCTCCATGCCAACGGAGGATCAATATTCTTTACATGCCTCTACCTCCACGTCGGCCGAGGCATCTACTTTAACTCTTTCCGTTTTAAAGAGACCTGAAATATCGGAGTTATCATTTTAATTCTAACTATAGCTACAGCATTTGTTGGCTACGTCCTTCCCTGAGGACAAATAAGATTCTGAGCAGCCTCAGTTATTACTAATCTCCTCTCAGCCATCCCTTACTTTGGAGAATCCTTAGTACTCTGAGTATGAGGGGGGATTCTCAGTAGAAAACCCTACCCTTAATCGATTTTTTACATTCCACTTCCTATTCCCCTTCATTCTAGCTGCTTTATCAGTCCTCCATCTTATATTCCTCCACCAATCAGGTTCAAACAACCCCCTAGGAGTTATCTCTAATAAGAAAAAGATCCCCTTCCACCCATTTTACACTTTTAAAGACTTATTTGGATTCCTCCTAGCCATCCTCTTGTTACTTCTCCTAACTCTATCAGCACCAAACCTCCTAAGAGACCCAGAAAACTTCATCCCCGCAGACCCAATAACCTCCCCCCCACACATCAAACCAGAATGATACTTCCTATGAGCATATGCCATTCTTCGCTCCATCCCCAATAAATTAGGGGGAGTTGTAGCTATATTTTCTGCCCTCCTCATCCTCTTCGTCCCCCCTATCCTCACCCCAAACTCATTCCGCTCTACTTCCTTTTACCCCTTAAACCAAATCCTATTTTGAACTTTCATCTCAAACACTCTTCTTCTAACATGAATTGGTAGACAACCTGTTGAAGCCCCATTTATTGCTCTTGGGCAAATCTTTACCTCCCTCTACTTCCTCTATTTCATCTTAAACCCTCTTCTCTACCGTCTATGGGAAAAAACTCTCCTATAATTCAATAACTTGTTAGTATAATTATAGTACCTTTATCTTCCAAATAAAAAGTTTGCCTCAAACAAGTTATATGACACGATGAAGCCCATTCCACCTGGCCGAACCTAGCCCATGACCTATTCTAGCTTCTATTGGAGCTCTAAACCTAACAGTTGGCCTAGCCGCCTGATTCCACCTAAATTTCATACCTCTTTTATACTCCGCTCTTTTCATAATTTTTCTTTGCAGATTTCAATGATGACGAGACGTTATCCGAGAAGCAACTTTCATAGGACACCATACCTCAAAAGTAAAACAAGGCCTCCGTATAGGAATAATTCTATTTATTACCTCTGAAGTCTTTTTCTTCCTAGCATTTTTTTGAGCCTTCTTCCACAGCAGACTTGCCCCTACTCCAGAAATTGGCTGTAGCTGACCTCCTACAGGAATCCAGCCCTTAAACCAATTTTCAGTCCCCTTACTAAACACTGCAACCCTTCTAGCTTCAGGTGCAACAGTCACTTGAACTCACCACAGCCTAATATCTGCCTCATGAAACAATTCAGCCAAAGCTCTATTCCTTACAATTCTCCTTGGCTTATACTTTACCTTTCTCCAAGCTATAGAATATAAAGAAGCCCCCTTCACTATCGCCGACAGAGTATACGGATCTGTATTCTTTGTTGCTACCGGATTCCACGGCCTTCATGTCCTTATTGGATCAACTTTCCTTATCATCTGCCTCCTTCGTATCATATCCCATCAATTTTCCTCTAACCATCATTTCGGCTTTGAAGCAGCAGCCTGATACTGACATTTTGTCGACGTCGTCTGAATCTTCCTCTTTCTATGCATTTACTGTTGAGGAGCCTAATTTCTTAACCTACAAACGGTAGTTTAAACAAAACATTAACTTTGGAAGTTAACAATCAGCCCAGCTGCCATTTGAAATTTTTATATTACATATATATTTATACAAATTCATATAAATATATATATATATATATATATATATATATATATATATATATATATATATATGCTATATATATATATATATATATATATATATGCATATATATATATATATATATATATATATATATATATATATATATATATATATATATATATATATATATATATATATATATATATATATATATATATATACATATATGTGTATATACATATGTATATATATATATATATATATATATATATATATATATTTATATGAATTTGTATAAATATATATGTAATATAAAAATTTCAAATGGCAGCTGGGCTGATTGTTAACTTCCAAAGTTAATGTTTTGTTTAAACTACCGTTTGTAGGTTAAGAAATTAGGCTCCTCAACAGTAAATGCATAGAAAGAGGAAGATTCAGACGACGTCGACAAAATGTCAGTATCAGGCTGCTGCTTCAAAGCCGAAATGATGGTTAGAGGAAAATTGATGGGATATGATACGAAGGAGGCAGATGATAAGGAAAGTTGATCCAATAAGGACATGAAGGCCGTGGAATCCGGTAGCAACAAAGAATACAGATCCGTATACTCTGTCGGCGATAGTGAAGGGGGCTTCTTTATATTCTATAGCTTGGAGAAAGGTAAAGTATAAGCCAAGGAGAATTGTAAGGAATAGAGCTTTGGCTGAATTGTTTCATGAGGCAGATATTAGGCTGTGGTGAGTTCAAGTGACTGTTGCACCTGAAGCTAGAAGGGTTGCAGTGTTTAGTAAGGGGACTGAAAATTGGTTTAAGGGCTGGATTCCTGTAGGAGGTCAGCTACAGCCAATTTCTGGAGTAGGGGCAAGTCTGCTGTGGAAGAAGGCTCAAAAAAATGCTAGGAAGAAAAAGACTTCAGAGGTAATAAATAGAATTATTCCTATACGGAGGCCTTGTTTTACTTTTGAGGTATGGTGTCCTATGAAAGTTGCTTCTCGGATAACGTCTCGTCATCATTGAAATCTGCAAAGAAAAATTATGAAAAGAGCGGAGTATAAAAGAGGTATGAAATTTAGGTGGAATCAGGCGGCTAGGCCAACTGTTAGGTTTAGAGCTCCAATAGAAGCTAGAATAGGTCATGGGCTAGGTTCGGCCAGGTGGAATGGGCTTCATCGTGTCATATAACTTGTTTGAGGCAAACTTTTTATTTGGAAGATAAAGGTACTATAATTATACTAACAAGTTATTAAATTATAGGAGAGTTTTTTCCCATAGACGGTAGAGAAGAGGGTTTAAGATGAAATAGAGGAAGTAGAGGGAGGTAAAGATTTGCCCAAGAGCAATAAATGGGGCTTCAACAGGTTGTCTACCAATTCATGTTAGAAGAAGAGTGTTTGAGATGAAAGTTCAAAATAGGATTTGGTTTAAGGGGTAAAAGGAAGTAGAGCGGAATGAGTTTGGGGTGAGGATAGGGGGGACGAAGAGGATGAGGAGGGCAGAAAATATAGCTACAACTCCCCCTAATTTATTGGGGATGGAGCGAAGAATGGCATATGCTCATAGGAAGTATCATTCTGGTTTGATGTGTGGGGGGGAGGTTATTGGGTCTGCGGGGATGAAGTTTTCTGGGTCTCTTAGGAGGTTTGGTGCTGATAGAGTTAGGAGAAGTAACAAGAGGATGGCTAGGAGGAATCCAAATAAGTCTTTAAAAGTGTAAAATGGGTGGAAGGGGATCTTTTTCTTATTAGAGATAACTCCTAGGGGGTTGTTTGAACCTGATTGGTGGAGGAATATAAGATGGAGGACTGATAAAGCAGCTAGAATGAAGGGGAATAGGAAGTGGAATGTAAAAAATCGATTAAGGGTAGGGTTTTCTACTGAGAATCCCCCTCATACTCAGAGTACTAAGGATTCTCCAAAGTAAGGGATGGCTGAGAGGAGATTAGTAATAACTGAGGCTGCTCAGAATCTTATTTGTCCTCAGGGAAGGACGTAGCCAACAAATGCTGTAGCTATAGTTAGAATTAAAATGATAACTCCGATATTTCAGGTCTCTTTAAAACGGAAAGAGTTAAAGTAGATGCCTCGGCCGACGTGGAGGTAGAGGCATGTAAAGAATATTGATCCTCCGTTGGCATGGA